>NZ_ANNI01000002.1 GCF_000466745.1 Campylobacter concisus ATCC 51562
TCAGAGTTACTTATCTTTTTATTTGCTTGATTAGCTGAGCAAGCTATTAAGAATATACTTGTTAGAAGTAGTAATATAAATGCGGTAAATTTCATAAATAAATTTTTAAAATAAATAATCAAAAATCTAAGAATTTTGCATAATGAAGCCAAGAAGTTCATCTAAGGATTTTGTCCTTAGATGAAAGATTAAGATTTTTTGATCGCTCTAATAGGAATAACAAATATTGCTGCGATCACATAAAAAGCAATACAAAAAACAGCCGCCATCATAAATATCTCGCCGATATCATAAAAGCTTGACTCAAGCCTAAATGTATCCACGTAATTTATCGCAAACCATAATGCTACACCAAGAGCGATAGCAAAAACAAAAAATCCCCAAGAAAACAAGAAATTTAATATCTTAGTTCCCAATTTCTCTCCTTTTTAATTATTTTTCTAACCTAAAACCACCACCAAAAGCTCTATAAACTTCAACTGCACTGTCGACCTCATCAAGCTTTGCTGAGACGTCTTGTAATTTTGCTTGAAGCAAATTTCTCTGCGCATCAAGAAGCTCTAAATGTCCAATGTAGCCAGCGTCATATTGCTCTTTAGCAAGCGAGTAAATTCTTTGTTGGGATTTTAGCAAATTTTTCACTTGTTCCAAAGAAATTTTTGCATTTTGCCTTGAAACAAGCGCATCTCTTACTTCACCAAGAGCCGATTTTACCGCGGCTTCATAATTAACAGCAGCAATTTGTTCATTTGTTTTAGCCACTGCAACATTATTTTTTGTCCTACCAAAATCAAAAATTTTCTGTGCTAAAGAGCCACCTATGCTCCATGTATTGGCATTTCCAACAAAGATATTTTCAAAATCAATACTTGAAAAGCCAAAAAGTCCAGTCATTGAAATGCTTGGAAAATACTCAGCCCTTGCAACACCAACAAGAGCATTTGTAGCTTTTAAATCAGCCAGTGCCTTTGCCACGTCGCTTCTTCTTAGCAAAATTTCAGAGCTGATGCCAGCACTTATCTCTGGAGAAGCTGGTAAATTTTGCGAGCTAGCAACAGCTCCACCTAAAATTTCATTATTACTTTTACCAGTCAAGATAGCTAGTGAGGTGATAGCTTTTGACTTTGCATTTAATATAGAAGTAAGATTGGTCTTAGCGCTTTCTACTGCTGCCTTACTTTGCAAATAAGTCATCTCATTTATGCTTCCAAGATCAAGCTGTGTTTTGCGAAGCGCTAGCGTGTCTTCATAAGTTTTTAAAGTCTCTCTTAGCACAGCTTCTTGCATATTTAATGAAACTAACGCAAAGTAGCTTTTTGCAACACTTGAGCTGATACTTAGTCTCGCGCTATCGTAGTCAAATTTGGTTGCATTTAGGCTTTCTTCAGCTGCTGCTACATTATTTCTTACTCTGCCCCAGAGATCTATCTCGTAGTTTAGTCCTAAATTTATGCTCGAACTTCTATAACGTGTTTGAGGCTGCTTAGTGTAGGTTTCCCCACTGGTTTTTGCCTTGGTGTAGCCTACATTTAAATTTACCCCAGGGAGCAAGTCAGCCTCAGCAACGCCAAGGCTTGCCTTTGCCTTCTCTAAATTTAAATAAGCAACACGTAAATTTGTATTTTTCTCAAGTGCATTTTCTACTAGAGAATTTAAATTTTCATCGTTAAATTCTCTCCACCAAAGATCCCTTATATCGCTTGTCTCATAAGTGTAAGTAGATGTGAAATTTGTATCTACATTTGGCATATCTGGACGAAATGAGCAACCAGCTAAAAACGCTGTCGTTATAAGTATAAACGCCTTATTTTTCATCTTTTTTTGCTCCCTTTTTCCAGTATTTCTCATTTAAATTTTCAAGCAAATAGTAAAACATTGGCACGAAAAATATCGCTATCGTCGTAGAAGCGATCATGCCACCAACCACGCCAGTTCCTAATGAGTGGCGAGAAGCTGCACCAGCACCTGTGCTTATAACCATCGGGAAGACGCCTAAAGTAAATGCAATTGATGTCATTACAATTGGTCTAAAGCGAAGTCTAGCTGCATTTATCGCTGAGTCAAAGATACTCTTACCGCTATCACGCTCTTGCATTGCAAATTCTACGATTAAAATAGCGTTTTTAGCCGCCAGACCAATAAGCAACAAGAGTCCGATCTCAAAGTAGATGTCGTTTGTTAGTCCTCTTATCCAAACAGCTAGCAACGAGCCAAATACCGCAAATGGCACGGCTGTGATGACTGCTAGTGGGATGAGCCATCTCTCGTACTGAGCTGCAAGGATCAAAAAGACAAAGATCATACCAAAGATAAAAGCAACCGTGCCTGTTCCTTGAGAATTTACCTCTTGATACGCCGTTCCCGCCCAGCTTATAGCGTAGTCCTCGCTACTTAGCGTGTCATTTACGACCTCTTGGATCGCTCTGATCGCATCACCTGATGTATAGCCAGTTTTTGGATCGCCCATGATCTTAGCTGACGGGAATAGGTTAAATCTATCAACGATATCAGGTCCGATCGATCTTGTAAGCGTCGCTACTGAATTTAATGGCACCATCTCACCCTCATTTGAGCGGACGAAAATCTTTCTTAGATCCTCAGGGTTGTTTCTAAAGTTATCGCTCGCCCTTGCATATACGCGGTAAGATTTACCAGCAAGGTTGAAGTCGTTTATATAGTAAGAGCCAAAAGTAGCCGCTATCGTGCTAAAAATTTCGCTCTCGCTTACGCCAAATAGCTTTGCTTTTTCTTTATCAACCGTGATCTTAAACTGGCGGTAGTTTGTCTCAAGCGTAGTTCTCACATTTGTTAGCTCAGGTCTTGCGTTTGCAGCTGCAGTTACCTTTCTAGCGTCTGCTTCTATCTCGTTGTAGCTTTTGTCGCTCTTGTTTTGTAGATACATCTCAAAGCCGCCAGTCATTGATAGACCCATGATAGGTGGCACATTTACGACAAAGGTCATTGAGTTTTTTGATCCCCAAAGCATGCCGTTAAACTGACCGACCAAAGCATCTGCGCCGTCCGTTGCACCTTTTCTCTCGCTCCAGTCTTTTAGCTTGATAAAGCTAATGGCTGAGTTTTCTCTAAGCGAGTTAGCTAGCATATCGTATCCTGCAAAGCCCATATTAAATTCAACATTTGGATTGCTCAAAATGGCATTGCTGATAGAATTTACCTCTTCTTTAGTTTTAAGCATATTTGTTGAAGGTGGAAGTGAGGTGATAACCATCAAAGCACCCTTGTCTTCTGAAGGCACAAGCCCTTTTGGCACCTTTTGAAATAGGCCATATGTTGCAAATCCCATTATGCCAATGACTATAAAGCTAATGATGACATGTTTTAAAATTTTTGCCACGCCAGCTGTAAAGAGCTTAGTGCTAAAGTCAAAGAAGTCGTTAAATTTCTGAACTATCCAAAATGGCTTGTTCTCTTGCTTTTTAAGCATAACCGCACAAAGTGCTGGTGTAAGAGTAAGAGCGACAAAGCCCGAGATACAAACAGCAACGACAAGTGTTAGCGCAAACTGCTTTTGTATAACGCCAACAAAGCCCTCCATAAATGAAACTGGCACGAAAACCGCGCAAAGCACGAGCACGATAGAGATGACTGGAGTTTGCACCTCCTCCATTGCCTTAAATGTCGCGTCTTTTACGCTTATCTCTTTATCTTCATGCAAAATTCTCTCGACGTTTTCTATAACGATGATCGCGTCATCCACGACGATACCGATGGCTAGGATCAGGGCAAAAAGTGTGATCAAATTTATACTAAAGCCCATTACATAAAGCCCACCAAATGTGCCTATGATAGAGACTGGCACAGCAAGCATTGGTATGATGGTAGCTCTAAAGCTCTTTAAGAAGAAGTACATTACGACAAGAACTAGCACCATCGCCTCGATAAAAGTTTTTATAACTTCGTCTATTGAGACGGTGATAAATTCAGTTGGATTGTAAGCTATGGTGTGCTCTAGGCCAACTGGGTAGGTTTTCTTTAGCTCTTCAAGCTTTGCAGCGACTGCTTCAGATGTCGCAAGTGCGTTTGCATCATTTTGTAAAAATAGCAAAAGCGGCACTGCTGGTTTGCCATTTAGCATAGCTTCAGATGCGTAGCTAGCAGCTCCAAGCTCGACTGTGGCGATCTCTTTTAGCTTAACAACTGTGCCATTTTCACTTTTTATCAAAATTTCGCCAAATTGTTTTGGATCTTTAAAACGTCCTTCAGAAACTACAGAATAAACATAAGGATTTTCACCCTTTGATGGCTGCTCGCCGATCTTACCAGCGGCATATTGTGAGTTTTGAATTTTTACTTGAGAGATGACGTCACTTGGAGTTAATTTAAACTGAGCAAGTCTATCTGGCTTTAGCCAAATTCTAATCGAGTACTCTTTGTTGCCAATTAGCACTGTATCGCCGATACCATTTACCCTTTTGATCTCGTCTGCGATATTTAAATTTACATAGTTATATAGCTCAACTTGGTTCATATTTGGATTTGTAAAGCCAACAACTTGAAGGATCGAGCCACTTCTTTCACGCACCGTTACGCCCATATTTTGCACCTCTTGAGGCAATCTTGAAAGAGCAGCTTGCACGCGGTTATTTACATCGATCGTAGCTTGTTTTGACGATGAGCCGATCTTAAAATATACACTTATATTCATAGTACCTGCAGAGCTTGAGGTGCTTTGCATATAAAGCATATTTTCAACACCATTTATCTGATCTTCGATCGCACTTGCGACTGAGTCAGCGATAGTCTGCGCGTCAGCACCGCTATATGTCGCAGTTACAGAGACAGTAGGTGGTGTAAGACTTGGATACTCCTCTATAGGAAGCCCTTTGATACCCATAAAACCTGCTATAACTATAATGATAGATATAACAGTTGCAAATATCGGGCGGTTTATGAAAAATCTTGAAAACATCTATCTGCCTTTACTTGCTACTTGTAGCGTTTGCATCTTTGTTTAAGAAATTTGCGCTTAGGTCTTTATCAGTTTCAACTGGTGCGCCAACTCCGATTTTAAGGAAGTTATTAACTATTATCTTATCGCCCTCTTCAAGACCCTCAGTCACTACGACCATATCTTTTGTTTGGTAGCTAGTTTTTACATTTTTTTGGCTTACTTTGCCATCTTTTACGACTAAAACATAAGAGTTTGTAGCGCTTTGTTGAAGGGCAACTTGTGGGATGTTAAAGGCATTTTTTTGAACAAATCCACTCATCTTTATATGACCAAATGCACCCGGTAAAATTTTACCCTCGCTATTATCAAAGCTAGCCTTTGCCAAAACGCTGCCAGTTGCGGTATTTACGACGTTATCTATAAAATTTACTTTACCATTAAAATTTTCGCCATTGACACTTAACACAGCGTCACTATTTAGCTGTTGCCATGAGCCGTTATCCAAATTTGTCTTTCTAGTTAGATTATCCACATCGGCGATATAAAATTCTGCTTCAATAGGATTTATTTTTGTAAGTCTTACAAGTTTTGTTTGGTTTGCTATGACAAGTGAGCCAACATCTACTTGGTTATCACCCACTACGCCGTCAAATGGCGCTGTAATAGTCGTGTATCCTAGATCTATTTTCGCATTTTTTAAATTTGCTTTTGCGCTTACTAAATTCGCATTTGCAATGTCATAAGCCGCAACTGCTGCGTCGTAGTCTTTTTGAGAGACTGCATTTTTCTTATAAAGGGCAGAAATTCTTTTAAACTCGGTCTCGGCATTTTTTAAATTTGCATTTGCTACGCCAACAGAGGCATCAAGTGAGTCAAAGCTAGCTTGATATTTTTCTGGATCTATCAAAAATAACTTATCGCCAGCTTTTACTTTGCTTCCCGGCTTAAAAAACTGCTTTATGATAGTTCCGCCAACTTTTGGATAGATAATAACATCTTGACTACTTACAACCGTTGCGGTGTAATCAAAACTAATAGGTATGTCTGTTTTTTGTGCGATAAAAATATCCACATGAGATAGTGGCATCTGGCGACCTGCTGCCGCTTTATTCTCTTTATTTTCAAAACAACCACTTAGAAATAAAACTGCAACCGAAAGTACAAGAGCACTTTTAAATTTTGCCATAAAAACCTCTCTTAATTTTAAATTTTAATATCATATTTAGTTTTTGTAATAATTGTTACAAAAATTTAAAGTTCTCGATTCTATTAGAAAACAAATAAAAAGTCAATTTTATTTTTTACTAACTCCATTCAAAAACAACTCAACACATAAGCCAACATGCTTTTTACGCTCTCTTTCACTAAGCTTTGGTTCTTCATTTATCAAAAGCGAATCGTAGTAATAAGCTCCTATCACACTTTGTATAAAGTACTTTGCAGCAAATTTGGCTGAAAATTTTGGATCAAGTTTGGCTTTTATCTCATCTCTTTCAAAGAAATTTATAAGCACAAGATCGATCTTTTTTAAAATTTGATCCAAAAACGTCTTACCAAGTTTGCCACCATTTTTAGAACCCTCACTCATCATTATCCTACCAAGAGAGATATGCCTTTTGCTGCAAGTAATAGAAAATATTATGGTTGCAAATTTGGTTAAAAATTCCTCCAAGCTATGAGAAATTTTAAGATCTATTTTCTCATCGATCTCTTTTATAAGCGCATCTATCTCTTGCTCAACGATCGCCTCAAAAAGCCCCTCTTTATTCTCAAAAAATGTATAAATGCTAGAAAGTGATCCGCCACTTATCGCTACGATGTCACTTAAGCTTGTCTTTTCGTATCCTTTTTCTAAAAATAGCTCAAGTGCTGTTTTTACGATAAGTTCGTATCTTTTTTTACCCTTTTCTGAGATCGCCATCTTGCTTCCTGTTAAATTTTTGCCATTTTATCATCTTTTAGGATAGATAAAAGTACTTTGCCTTTGAACGCTGATAGCTGGCTCGTCAGTGGCATAGGCTTTTATATTTATATGTTTTAAAAGATCTTTATCGATTAAATTTTCATTTTTTGATTTTAACGTGACAATGACTCGTTGCTTTGCACCAGCTTTTAATATAAATGGCTTACTTGGACGAGAAATTTCTATATTCTTATCATCTACTTCAAAGTAAAAGGCATGCTCTTTATTTTGTGTGTTTTGCACCAAAAATACGTAAGAATTTTCGACTTCATTTTCATCTAAAATTTTATAAAGCTCGCTTGTTCTATTTATGTTTAAAAGCATACTTTCTTTTTTGCCACTCATCAATACCCCAGCTGTCAAAACAATGCCCAAAATGACAAGGTAGGCAACTGTTCTAAAGCGTAAAATTTTGACCCTTTTTTGCTCTTTTATAGAGTTTATACTTCTCCACTCAATAAGCGAGCTTTCATCAAAATGCTTCATCACTTTAGCGCAAGCATCACTACACTCTAGACAATTTATACATTCAAGCTGCATACCTTTTCTTATATCAATGTGTGTTGGGCATATCCTCACGCATGCCTCGCAGCCAGTACATAGCGCACCCTCTTCTTTTGGCTTTTTAAATTTCTCTTGTCCATTATAGATTACGCCGCCTCTTTTTTGATTGTAAATAACTTGGATCGTATCGTTATCAAACATCACTGATTGCACCCTAGCGTAAGGACAGACATAAATGCAAAAATTTTCTTTTAAAATGACGACATCATAAACTAACCAAATAGCTATAACAAGCCAAAATGCAAGCAAAACTCCATGTTCACTTGGCTCTTTTAAATAAGCAAAAAAATCAAGCGGTGGCACAAAATACCATAAAAAATTTGCCGAAATAATAAGAGCTAAAACACACCAAATTCCAACTGCTAAAGCACGCTTTAAAATTTGTCCTTTTGGCTCATTTTGCTTATTTTGGATATTTTTTCTGATCTTTAAAATTTTAGTCTGCAAAAGGTCACGAAATATCGTTCTAAAAATAGTTTGTGGACAGCTCCAACCGCACCAAACGCGCCCTGCAAGTGTCGTTAGGAAAAATATACTTAAGAACAAAATGATAAATAAAAATGGTAACAAGTAAAGCTCTTGCATATCAAATTTTGTAAAAAAGAGATCAACTCTACTTTTATCAAAACTTAGCAAAAATAGCTGCGCATCATTTACTCTGATAAATGGCAAAACAAAGACAAATAGCGTAATACAGGCGAAAAAAATGTAACGCCTCTTGGCGTAGCTAAGATGAAAATCCTTTGACATAATAAGCCTTTTTTGAAATTTTATGATTATAAAGCTTATGGCATTAAAAGAGTTTTAAATAAAAATAGTTAAAAGCTTAAATTTATGAAAGTTAAACTATACTCACGGCTTATTTTAATCTGAAAGGTGGTGAGGACGTTGCCTGGTATTAAGGTACATCCTAACGAGTCATTTGACGAGGGTTACAGAAAGTTTAAAAAACAAACTGACCGTAATTTAGTCGTTACTGAAGCAAGAGCTAGACGCTTCTTTGAGCCTAAAACTGAGATCCGCAAGAAACAAAAAATTGCAGCTCGCAAGAAAATGCTTAAACGTCTTTATATGCTTAGACGCTACGAGTCAAGACTCTAAAACCAAGACAAAGAGGGCTTTGCTCTCTTTGTTTAACTCTTCTTTTAGCCTTATTTTTTTATAATCAAAGCAAATTTTTTATTTTATTTTAAACGGAAATTCGATGCAAAAGCTAGCTATAAACGAAGCTGCAGAAATTTTAGGCATAACAAAAGAAGCAGTCTATAATAGAATCCGCCGTGGTTCGATCAATACAGTCATTGAAAATGGCACAAAATTTGTCATCCTTGATGAGAAACCAAGTAGCGAAAAAGCCACAAAATCCGCTCCAAAAAGCATAAAAACCAAATCCCAAAATGATGAGTTTGTAAATTATTTGCTAAATGAGTTAAGCGAGCTAAAGAGCTTAAATTTAAACTTACAGGCTGATAAAGATAGGCTTTTTAAAGAAAAGGAGCAGATGCTAATCGAGCGAAAAAATGAAATTTTGCAAATTTATAAAGATAGAGATGAAAAGCTCATGCAGTTTCTAAATGCTATGCAAAGGCCACTTTTAGCACAAAAAAACGACGATATACCAAATAATGAAGCGATAGAGGCCGAAATAGAAAATGAGTCAAAATGGATAAATTTAAGCGAGTACTTAAAGGAGCTAAATTTAAAGCCAAAAGCTACAAAAAAGGTCAGTGAAAAGATAATAAAAAACATACACCACTCAAAATTTATAAAATTTAAACGAGGTGTGATACTTGTTAGAAGACATAAAAATTTAAAAGAGTTGATAGGAGAGATATGAAACACATTAAAAAGATAGCTACTTATGCTGCGGTGGGCGGTTTTGGTGCGATCGTTATGGCTGGCCTTGCTGGTTGTGGCAGTAACAATGGCGGTGATGAAAACGCACTAAATGAAGTTGCGCAAAAAAATGGTGCTTTTGTCATCATCGAAGAGAGCGCACCTGGAGTTTATAAAATTTTAGAAGAGTATCCAAGCACTGAAACTAGAGTTGTGTTAAAAGATATAAACGGCACTGAGCGTGTGCTAAGTAAAGACGAGATCGATAAACTCCTAGCTCAAGCAAACGCAAATATTGACAATGGTACTTCAAATTTGACAAAGGCTAGCGACGCACAGCTAAGTAGTGGCGGTCTAAGCCTTGGTGAGACGATCCTTGCCTCAGCTGCTGGCGCGATACTTGGTAGCTGGATAGGTAGCAAGCTTTTTGGAAATCAAAATTTCCAAGCTACTCGTCAAAATTCTTACAAAAATCCAAGTGCATACACAAGAAGCGTTGATAGCTTTAATAAGCAAAAAGCAGCAAATTCTGCTGCAAGAAGCAGTGGTGGCAAGAGCGGATTTTTCGGTGGTGGCTCAAAATCAAGCTCTAGCTCATCAAGCTTTGGAGGCTGAAAAATGATAAATTTAAGAAAAATCACTCCGTTAAATAACGAATTTATGGAGAAAATCGGCTTTGCATGGCATACAGATAACGATAACAGCTCATATATCGCAGATGAGATCGTGCAGGTAAAAGCAAGTGAAGCGGATGCTTATTATGAGGCGGCAAATGAGCTATACGATATGTATGTAAATGCTGCTCAGCACGTCATTGACAACAACCTTTTTCACGAGATAGGCATACCATTTAATCTCGTTGATAGCATCAAAAAAAGCTGGGAAAACGACGTTCACTGGCATCTTTATGGCAGATTTGATCTTGCTGGTGGGCTTGATGGCAAGCCGATAAAACTGATCGAATTTAACGCCGACACGCCAACGGCGGTCTTTGAGACAGCGATCATTCAGTGGGCGATGCTAAAACTAAATCATATGGATGAAGTAGAACAATTTAATAACCTTTACGAAGCTCTAAAGCAAAATTTTAAACGCCTTATCACGCTTGGCGACGATAATGTAAATTTTGATGATGTTTACGAGGGCTGGGGGATACTCTTTAGCTCTATTGCTGGCAGTATAGAGGACGAGCAAACCGTAAAACTACTGCAATACATCGCAAAAGAGGCCGGCTTTAAAACCGACTTTGCCTACGTTGATGAGGTCGTTTTTAACGATAATGAAGGTATTTTTAAAGGTGATGAAAATTTCGAGTACTGGTTTAAGCTTGTGCCTTGGGAGAGCATAGCGATCGATGAGGGCGAGCTAGCACTCATACTTTCAAATATCATCAAAAACCAAAAAGCCATTATCATAAATCCAGCCTACACACTACTTTTCCAAAGTAAGGGAATTTTAAAAATTCTTTGGGATCTTTATCCAAATCACCCGCTCTTGCTTGAGACTTCAAACGAGCCACTAAAAGGCAAAAAATATGTGAAAAAGCCGGTATTTGGCAGAGAAGGAGCTAACGTCTCAATACACGATGAAAACGGTGCGCAAATAGCAAGTAATGACGGCGAATACGACTCAAATAAAGCCATTTATCAAGAATTTTACGAGTTTAATCAAGATGAAAGAGGCGATAACTACCAAGCAGGCGTATTTTACGCTTATGAAGCGTGTGCGCTTGGATATAGAAAGGGCGGTAAAATTTTAGATAATTACTCTAAATTTGTAGGACATTTTATTAAGGATTAAAGATGAAGATCGTTTGTTTAGACGCGGCAACGCTGGGAGAAAACGTAGATCTTAGTATTTTTAAGAAATTTGGCGAGTTTATCAGCTACCAAAAAACAAAAAGCGAAGAGGTCGTGCCTCGTCTAAAAGGCGTTGATGTGGTCATCACAAACAAGGTTGTTATCGATAAAGCCGTGATAGACGCGCTAAATTTAAAGCTCATTTGCATAAGCGCAACTGGCATGAATAATGTCGATCTAGAACATGCAAAAGCCAAAAACATAGCAGTTAAAAACGTCGCTGGCTACTCAACCGCAAGCGTCGTGCAACACACATTTGCCATGCTTTTTGAGCTAACAAATCACATCAAATTTTATGATCGCTACGTAAAAAGTGGAGAGTGGGTGAAGAGTGAAATTTTTACCTATCTTGGCGCAGATATCAGCGAGATCGCTAGCAAAGAATTTGGCATCATCGGACTTGGCGAGATAGGACGCGGTGTGGCGGCAGCGGCACGTGCATTTGGCGCAAACGTGAGCTACTACTCGACAAGCGGAGTAAATAACAATAGCGAATTTAAGCAAAAAAGCTTAAAGGAGCTACTAAGAAGCAGCGACATCATCAGCATCCATGCACCACTAAATGAAAAGACTAGAAATTTACTAGGCGCAAACGAGATAAATTTGCTAAAAGATGATGCGATAGTGCTAAATTTAGGACGTGGCGGCATAGTGGATGAAGCTGCGATGGCGAGGGCGATAGATGAGAGAAATTTACGCTTTGGCACCGACGTTTTAGAAAGCGAACCGATGAGCGAAAATAGCCCATTTTTAAATGTAAAAAACAAAGAAAATCTACTCATCACGCCGCACGTGGCATGGGGTAGCCTGGAGGCTAGAAAGACGCTCGTCGCAAAGATCGTCGCAAACATCGAAAATTTCATCAATGAGAGCAGATAATGGGCTATGATATAAGCTATCACGCCATTAGCGAAAATGAAATTTCAAAGTGGTATTTTGAAGCACTTGAGCTTACAAGGGCTGGTAAATTTGACGAGGTTTTAGCACTTGCTAGCAAGGCTGGCGTAGAGGAATTTTACGCCCAAAAGTACAAAGATACACTAAACGCTGCACTGCAATATAAAGACGATGAAATTTTTAACAAAACTCACGGCTTTTGTATCGCAGTTACACAAGGATTTTTTAGAAAATATTTCTACACTAGGGGCACAGCACTAAGCTCTTTGGCGCGACAAAATGAGAAATTTAAAAACTATATCAGCAACTGGCGAGAAATTTTACCAAGTAAGTTTTTGGATAAATTTAGTGGTGAAATTTATAATGAGATCACCGAAAACTACTGTTGTGGCGCTTATTTGAGTGCTAAAAACGTAGCTAAACTAAAGGCTGACTATGAAGCAGGTGGCGAGATAAAAGAGGCGGTTGATGGTTTTTACGCGCAAAATTTACCTGCATTTTTAGATGCGCTAAACTACGCATGCGAGCTAGAAACAGGCCTGCTTGAGGCCACTGAGGTCGTGGAGCCAAATCCACTTGATCTAAACAAATCAAGCTCATATTCAAACCTCTTTAACTGCGATCCAAAAGGCGCTATCATCTACGCACAGACCGCGGTGCAGCAGATTGGCGAGGCGATAAAGCAAGAAGAGACTGGCAAAAAGTCACTTTTTGAGAAGATCAAAGGGCTATTTAAATAAATTTGAAAGGATAAAAATGGCAACTGAGCATAGTTTTGATATAAGTGCCGAGGTCGATATGATGGAGGTTAAAAATGCTCTTGAGACGGCAAAAAAAGAGATCGCGGCGAGGTATGACTTTAAGGGACTTGCAGCTGAAGTCGAGCTAAATGAAAAAGAGAAATTTATCACGCTTCTTAGCTCAAGTGATAACAAGATCGACGCGCTAAAAGACATCGTGATCTCAAAACTCATCAAGCGCAACATCCCACCAGTGGCGATCACAGAGACAAAAAGAGAGCCAGCGAGTGGTGGAAATTTAAAGGCGACGCTAAAACTAAACGACACACTTGACGCTGAAAACTCAAAAAAGATCACCAAAGCGATCAAAGACTCAAAGATCAAGGTGAGTGCGCAGATCAGGGGCGAAGAGATCAGAGTGACAAGCAAAAGTATAGATGATCTGCAGGAGTGTATAAAGCTAGTAAGGGGGTTAAATTTAGAACTTCCGATAAGCTTTAAAAACCTAAAGTAACGCACTTTTTCGCTTTATTATGCGTCGTTGATTTAAATTTTTACTCGGTCATTACCAACTCGGTAACTCCCGTCACAAAAATTTAAATCGCCTCGCCTAATTTTGCGAAATGACTGCGTGACTTTTATATTTAAAATTTTATAGGATTTTGGGCTAAATTTGCGAAATTTCGCATGATTTTTGTATTTAAAATTTGTTGAATTTATGGGTGAAATTTACCTTATCATTTTGCATTCAAATTTGATCTATCTAAAATGAAAAATAAGGACAAAAAATGAGCTTTTTTAAGAAAATTCTCGGTAAACAAATCGATCTTGGCAAGCAAATGCCAATCTATTTTGTAAGTAGCGACGAAGACTACATGCAGCGTGCGTTTGAGCAAGCTCGTGAGAGCTTTAGATATTTTTGGCGTGAGGTTTACTGGGAACGCCACAGGATCGTACCTATGCTTGATTATGCGATGGTAAAAATTTGCTTTTTAGATGTCGTAAATGGTGAAGAAGTCGGCGAGCACATGTGGATAGACGATGTGGAATTTGACGGCGAAACGATATATGGTACGCTCGTAAATGAGCCAGATAGCGTGCAAAACGTTAAATTAGGCGACCAAATAAGCGCAAAGATAGACGAGATGAGTGACTGGCTCTTTTCGATAGATGGACGCGCATACGGCGGATTTAGCGTGCAAGCGATGCGATCACGCATGAAAAAGAAAGAGCTAAAAGAGCACGATAAAGAGTGGGGGCTTGATTTTGGCGATTTTAACGATATTTTGGTAGTTTACGAGCAAAAAGAGCACCCTGAAAATTTGATAGAGCATCCAATGAGCAAAAATACATATGAGCAAGTAAAGCAATATATAAAAGAGCACCCAAATATGGTCACGGATGCTGATGAGTTTGGCTATACGCAGCTTCACAACGAGGCGATCGCAGGAAATTTAAATCTTGTAAATCTTTTGTTAGAAAATGGCGCTAATAAAAATGCTCGTACAAAAAGTGGCAAAACGGCGGCTAAATTTGCTGAGAATTTGGGCTGGAGCGAAATCGCGAAGGTGCTTGCATAGTTAAATTTTTCGAGGAGACAAATTTGAATTACCAAGATATTTTAAATGAAAAAGATGAAAATATTGTCAGAATTGATAGATTTATAGAATTTTTAAAAGATACATTTGGTGACCTTGACCAATATAATAATGAATATGGTCAGCTAATCGCTCTTCTAGAGAAAGAAAAAAGACTATATTTTGAATTAAACAAAGGAGATTTTAATAAAATATTAAAAGAAGTAAAAAGCGTAAGACAACAGATAATTTTTAAAATTTTAGTGATTAAAAATAAAATATTAAATGCTTTTAAAGAGGACAAATTTGATGATAAAATTTTAAAAACAAAAATAAGCCAAAAGTATCTAGATAAAATACTAGATAGTAAAATAGATGTAATAAAAAAAGAACTGGTTGGCAGTGAGTATTTTGCTTATTATTTGTCTGATCTGCAATATAAAAAAGCAGATGAGATAGCCAGAATTAAAGGTTTTGCTAACTTTTTAGAAAAAACTTTTTCAAATTGTGAATGCAAAGACTCAAGACAATCAAAAATATTGAATTTACTGATCAAAGAAAAGAAAAATCGTATTGAAGATATAGATGTAAACAATATAAAAGATGATATAAAAAAAGAGGTTATGGAATTAAAAAAGGAAATTTCAGCTTCTTTGAGTAAGGAAAGTATTGAAGATAAATTTAAAAAAGCAAAGATAAGTGATGAGTATATTAGTAATAAAAAAGAAGAATTATTTAACAAAGAGTTATTTAATATAAAAAAAGAATTACTCTCCAATAAGTACTTTGAATATTATTTAGCAAATTTTTATGAACAAAAAAGTATTAAAGATTATTTAAACAGCATTTTAAAATTTTATCCGCTGATACTATCTGGCATTAGCTTGGTTAGCGTGATTTGCTATTTTGCATATTTTGGTATTTTTATTGGTTACTTTCCAGTTTTAAGTGGTTCTGATATTTTTTATGTTGGCGCATTATTATTTTTTGTTGTAGCTATTTTTACTATTTTTTTTATATTGCCTATAATGCTTTATCCTGGACATATAAGATACCCCCTTAGATATAAAAATGGTGAATATTTTTCACTTTTTTTATTATCTTTATCATTTCCTCTAGCACTATTAACTACTTTTATTATAAATATAGCTTTCTATATAGACGCAAAAGACATACTATTTACTTTTATGGTTTTTTTAGCATTATCATATTTGTTATCGTGTATTACAATATGGATTAAGGGAAAAATATTGGAAAGAGTATTTGCTCTTTGTATGATAATGTGGCTCGCTTATATTTTTATTTTAATATTTTTGTCTAATTTTCAAACTAATCTAATTTCTATTTTAGTGGTAAATCTATTTTTTATTTACATTACATATATCTTTTTTTGCTTAGGTGTTTTGTGTTTTTGCGAAGGTATTTATAAGGATGGTACGCACAAGGAAATTTCATTTATTTTAATGTTTTTATGTCCAATAGTTATATTTTTTTATCTAGCGGATGACATCGCAAAGAAATTTGAAATCACTAACATGGAATATGAATATTTATCTATTGAAAAAAGTGCATTAGGGGCTTTGCCAAAAGGAATTTGCGAAAAAACAGAAAAAGATTCAATAAGAACTTATTATGATGCAAACGATATAAGTAATGTTGTAATGCTTTATAACATCAAAGCATTACAACTCTTGGTAAATTTTATTATTTAGAAGCAATAGGTTGTAAAAAAAAGAGAAAATAAGATTTGAGCTAGACTCAAGCAAAATTATCTCAAGAGCCAAGAAGTAACTTCCTTAAGCTTTGGGATTAAAATTTGATCGATACGTGAAATTTGCGGATTCAAAAAATTAAAATTTATAGGCCAAATTTATCTGGCTAAGCTAAAAATTTCTTTAGCACAAGGCTAAATTTATTAAAAGTTAGCTATCCTAACACATCAATTTAAAACCAAACTTATTTAAGGTGATTAGTTATGATCTTTAAAAATATTGTCGAGAATTTTACCGTAAATTACGCTCATAATTCTATTCAAAGATCACTATATAATGAATTTAATATAGACATTTTAACCACAACCTACACCAAAACTCCCAAAAAAGACAAAAAGTATATGCTCTACGCACATGTACCATTTTGTCACACATTCTGTCCATATTGCTCGTTTCATAAGTACCACTATGAGCAAGAACTTGCAAGAGTTTACTTTGAAAATTTACGTGAGGAGATGAGGCAGGTTAAAGAGGCTGGATTTGACTTTGATTCACTTTATGTTGGCGGTGGTACGACGCTTATAAATGAGCCTGAGCTTGAGAAAACACTTAAGCTTGCAAAAGATCTTTTTAGTATAGATGAAATTTCAGCAGAAAGCGATCCAAATCACATTTCACCCGAGAGTTTAGCCAGATTTGATGGATTAATTGATCGCTTAAGTGTTGGCGTACAAAGCTTTGATGATGAAACGTTAAAGAGAGTTGGCAGATATGAAAAATTTGGCTCAGCCAAGGAGATAAAAAGAAAGCTTGAGCTTGCTCTTGGAAAGATCCCAGTCATTAGCCTCGATCTTATCTTTAACCTCCCAAATCAAACAAAAGAGCAGCTCATAAACGACATAAACACTGCAAAATCGATCTCTCCGCAACAAATCACCTTCTATCCACTTATGAAATCAGAGCTAACAAGAGAGAATATAGCTCGCTCACTTGGCGTTTCAAACGTAGATAATGAGCGTGAATTTTATGAGATAATCACTGAAGAATTTAGCAAAAGTAACTACAAACAAAGCAATGCTTGGGCATTTTCAAACGAAAAAAGTGCTGACCTTCGCGATGAATACGTGGGCTCAAATTTAGAGTACGTGGGCGTGGGTAGCGGGGCATTTAGCTTTCTTAACGGTGAGCTTGTAATAAACGCGTTTAATCTACTTGAATACGGCAAAAGGATAAAAAATAGACAAAGCCCAGTCATCGCAAAATGTGGTTTTAGCAAGAAAGAGCGACTTAAATATACATTTTTAACAAGGCTTTTTGATGGCGGAGTTGATATTAAAAGATATAATGACGAAAATAGCACAAACATTAACAAGGCCTTATTTATGGAGATTAGCTTGCTTAAGCTTGTAAATGCAATATATGAAGAAAATGGCATTATTAAGCCGACATTTTTTGGCAAATATATCTGCATCGTGCTTATGCGTGATTTTTACGCCGGTATGGACAAAGTGCGTGCGATATTTAAAGATGACGCTAAGATAAAACGAAGCAAGGTACTTCGTATAATGAGCGAAAATACTGAACAAAAGTATGAGCCAAATATCATTCAGCCACGAGCTGCGATGTAATGCTTGCAAATTTAATCAAAGAAAATATCTACCCAATTTCTAAAATAGTGTTATTAACGCTCGTATTTAGCGGACTTGGTGTCTGGACTCTTTCATTTATAAATAATGAGCTTGTAAGCTTAAAAGAATTTGACACCTTTGTAGCGGTTAAATTTATAGCAGTTTTACTTTTATTTTTTGTAAGCGCCATCGCCGCAAATATATCGCTCACAAATTTTGGACATAAATTTATCTACGAGCTAAGATATCAAAGTGTAAAGCAAATTTTAGATACGCCAAATAGCGTGATAAATGAGATCGGTAAGGCAAAGATCATAGCTAGCCTAAACAATGACATAAAAACGATCACATTTGCTTTTATGAGTGCTACTGGCTTTATACAAAGCTTAGTTTTTATCGTCTGTGCTAGCATCTATCTTTGTGTAATCGCTCCAAAAATTTTTATCTTTTTGTCCATTTGGATCGGTACAACTCTTTTTATAAATATGCTTTTTATGAAAAAAATTCATCTTTATTTTAAGCATTCTAGAGTTCAAGATGACGCATTGCAAAAGCACTACGACGATATCGTAGAGGGGCATAGAGAGCTTAGTTTAAACAGGGCAAGGGCAAGTGCCTGCTTTGATGAGTTAAATTTTACAGGCGATAAAAAACGTCAAAATATGGTAAAGGCCGATATTTATCACGCATTAAGTGATAATTTCACAAACATTATGCTACTTGGCTCAGTAGGACTTTGTGTATTTTTGTGCGTGGCATTTGACTGGGCGAGCCTGCAAACAGCACTAAGCATTAGCCTAACGATACTATTTTTAAGAGGCTCTTTTATGAGTATGGTTGGCTCCATACCAGCCGCACTTAGCGCAAAAGTGAGTTTAGAAAAGATCATGAGCTTAAATCTAAATAAATTTAAGGAAGGATTTAAATTTGACGATAGCCTAAGCGATAATTGGCAAAACATAAAGCTAAAAGATATAAATTTCAACTACACTCACGGCAAATTTAGCCTAAAAGACATAAATTTAGAGATCAAACGCGGTGAGATAACATTTATCATCGGTAAAAATGGTAGCGGCAAAAGTACGCTTATAAATTTACTTTGCGGGCTAATGCGCCCAAGTAGTGGCGAAATTTACCTTGATAGCACAAAAATAGATGAAGGAAATTTACAAAGTTATCAGGCAAAGATTAGCGCTATTTTTGCTGATTTTTATCTATTTTCACAAACGCTCTCTCATAATGGCTTTGCTAGCCAAAACGAAATAGACGAGCTTTTAGCCTTGCTTGAGATCGACAAAAAAGTAAGTGTCATAGATAATAAGCTTAGTACCACGCAACTCTCAACCGGTCAGCAAAAGCGTCTAAGTCTTTTAATAGCTATTTTAGAGCACCGTTCTATCCTTATCCTAGATGAATGGGCAGCCGATCAAGATCCGCTCTTTAAGCGAAAATTTTATAAAGAAATTTTGCCATTTTTGCAAAGTAAGGGCATAAGTATAATCGCTGTTAGCCACGATGATAGCTATTTTGATGTAGCAACTAGGATCATCTTAGTAAAAGATGGCTTTGTGCGTGAGCTAGACGAGAGCGAGCGAATAAGTGCTGCAAAAGATGCAGTCGAGAAGATAAAATAGGAGTAATTTTTACACAAAAGCACAATACTCACCCTACTCTTAAGCCGTTTCAAGCTCAAATAAATTTAAATTTAGTAGAATCTTAAAAATTAAAAAAGGCAAAGTATGTCACATTCAGAGCTTGAAAGTACCTATTTTGGTGCATTTATCATACTTTTACTAGCAACTTGTTCATTTTGTTTAATAACATTCTTATCTTCAAAAATAAGCAAAAAACTAGCCAACCGCAATACCCAGCGTCTAAAACTTGGCTTTTATGAGTGTGGTCCAACCACCGTAAAACAGCCAAATAAGATAAATATCCACTACTTTTTTTATGGAATTTTATTTATTTTGTTTGATGTTGAAGTCATCTTTATGTATCCGTGGGCGGTGGATTTTAGGCTACTTGGAATTTTTGGACTAATCGAAATGTTGCTTTTTGTGGCGATTTTACTTATCGGCTTTGCTTATGCTTGGCAAAAAGGAGTCTTTAAATGGCAAAGCATCAGATAAATTACGCTACAAATGGTGGCTTGCCAGTCGTTTTAACAACCGTTGATAAGCTAGTTCAATGGGGCAGGAGCAACTCGCTTTGGGCACTTAGCTACGGGCTTGCTTGCTGTGCGATCGAGATGATGGCAAGTGGCGCTAGCAGATATGACTTTGATAGATTTGGCACCATTTTTAGGGCTAGCCCAAGACACTCAGAGGTGATGATTATAGCTGGCACGTTAACTAAAAAACACGCTGAATTTACAAGGCGTCTTTATGATCAGATGCCTGAGCCAAAATGGGTCATCTCGATGGGTAGCTGCGCAAACACTGGTGGCATGTTTAACACCTACTCTACCGTTCAAGGCGTAGATAGGATAATACCAGTTGATATCTACATCCCAGGCTGTGCCCCGCGTCCAGAGACGCTTCAATACGCACTTATGATGCTTCAAAAAAAGATAAGAAAGCAAAGTGCATTTAGGGCGCAAAAGCCAAGAAAGCTTGAGATATGAGAGAGTATAAGCCAAAGAATGATCTGCAAAAAAAACAGTATTACAAAGAGAAATTTTACATAGAAAAGCAGACGCCAAAAGATGAAGTAAAAGATTCTAAATTTGATGAAGAGCTAGCCATCTTAGAGCAAAGTGGAGTAGAAATTTTATCTAGCTATGTGGAGTTTGATCAGCTTGTAATTTATGTAAATTCTAGTGAAAATTTTAAAGCTCTTGAAGTATTAAAATCTCTTGGTTACGAACAGCTTAGTGAGCTTGCAGCACTTGATTTTATAAGTGCAAAAGGCGGATATGAAGTCTTTTATCAGCTTCTTAGTATCAGTAAAAATAGACGCACTCGTGTAAAATGCTTTGTAAAAAAAGATGAAAAGCTAAAAAGCGTTTGCGAGCTTTATAAAAGCGCGAACTGGGCTGAGCGCGAGATGTATGATTTAAGCGGCGTTTTAATCAAAGATCATCCAAATTTAAAACGTCTCATCATGCCTGATGACTGGCACTCACACCCACTCTTAAAGAGCTATCCGCTAACTGGCGACGAGGCTGCTAAATGGTACGAGGTGGATAAAATTTTTGGAAGCGAGTTTAGAGAGCAGATCGGCGAAGAGAACCGCGACCCAGCCTATATTGAAGAGAAAGATACCTTTGGTTTTTCAAGAGTGTTTAGTGAAGACTACGAGTATCAAGAAGAAGGCGGAGTAAAATTTGTCAAAAAGGCTAAATTTAGTCAGAGCCAAATAGTAAAGGAACGACCTTGAGCCAGTCACCAAACCGCTTAAAACCATTTTTTGAAAATTTAGAATTTGAGCAAAATGACGGCAAGATGATACTAAATTTTGGACCACAGCACCCAAGCGCTCATGGTCAGTTAAAGCTTGTGCTTGAGCTTGATGGCGAAAAGGTCGTGCGTGCTATGCCAGAGGTTGGCTTCATGCACCGAGGCGTTGAAAAAATGGCTGAAAATATGACCTATCAGGAATTTATCCCAGTGACTGATAGGGTTGATTACATAGCATCGAGTGCCAATAACTACGCATTTTGCGCGGCTGTGGAGAAGCTTTGCGCTATAGAAGTGCCTAGACGTGCGCAGATTATTAGAGTGATGCTTTTGGAGCTAAACCGCATCAGCTCACACCTTTTGTTTTTAGCCACGCACGCCCTTGATGTTGGGGCTATGAGCGTATTTTTATACGCATTTAGAGAGCGTGAATACGTCCTTGATCTCATAGAAAAATATTGCGGCGCAAGGCTAACACATAGCTCGATAAGGATCGGTGGCGTACCGCTTGATCTACCTGATGGTTGGTGCGAGGAGCTGCTTAAATTTTGTGAGAAATTTCCAAGCGATATCACGCTTTATGAAGATCTGCTAAGTGAAAATAGAATTTGGCAAGCAAGGCTTGTAGATGTGGGCGTAATTAGTAAAGAACTAGCCATTAGTAGCGGCTGCTCTGGCGTCATGCTAAGAGCAAGCGGTGTGGCGCGTGATATAAGAAAAGAAGAGCCATATCTCATCTATGATGAGCTAGAATTTGACGTGCCTTATGCGACACACGGCGACTGCTGCGCAAGGTATCTGCTTTACATGAAAGAGATGCGTGAGTGCGTGAAAATTTTAAAGCAGTGCGTTAGCAAGTATCAGACCAGCAGCCCCGCCATCATCGCCGACGCGCCAGATTACGTGAGCGCTTCAAAAGAGCAAATAATGAGCCAAAACTACTCATTAATGCAGCATTTTGTGCTTATAACTCAGGGTCTAAAGCCACCAAAAGGCGAAATTTACTTTGCCAGTGAGTCGCCAAAGGGAGAGCTTGGAATTTATATAAACTCAGACGGCAGCGCAAGCCCATATCGCCTAAAAATTCGTACACCTAGCTTTTGGCACTGTGCTATTTATGAAGATTTATTGGTAGGCCAGTACGTTGCTGACGTCGCTACGATAATTGGTAGCACAAATATCATCTTAGGCGAGGTCGATAGATGAGAAGGGTCGATCTTAGGCACTTAAAGAGTGAGTTTTTGAGCGCTCTTGGACAGCAGATAAAGGCTGGCGAGGCTGGCGAAGTGATTATATTTTTATTTGAGATAGGTGATTTTAGCGGCGTGACAAAGGCTGTAAATTTAGCCTCTAATCTAAACTGCGAAGTGATGAACTCGCTTAAATTTAACCAAGTTGATTGGGTATTAACTATAAAAAAGGGCAAGATATGAAATTTAATGATTTAATAGCAGGCAAAAGCTTAAGCATTGCAAATTTACTAAGCTTGAGCGATAAAAATTTAGCAAAAAAGATGAAAGAGCACGAGTTTAAATACATCTCTTGCATCGAAGATAGCGAGCTTGGCGGCGAAAATTTAATCCGCTGCGAAATAGGCTCAATAAGCTACGTCTTAGCTCTTCTTTGCAAATACGCAAATTTATCTTGCGATGAGTTTTTTAGCGAGCTTGATGATGGACTGATAAGCGGCGAGTGCAATGTTGGAGAAGAGGAATTTGAAGAGCTTGGCGAGTGGATAAAGGATGTTAAAAACATCGTTATTGATGATTCATTTTTTACTCATCCAGATAAAGATGCGATCTTTTGGCTACTTGAAATTTTAGGCAAAAATGTCGTTTTAGCTGGTGGTTGCAAGAAAGAATTTAATGATTATCATAAAATAGACGAGCTAAAAGAGCTTGAAAATTTTGACGGAGCGGTCGTTTATCTAAACAAAAACGCAAGCGATGAGATCGTGGGCGGCGTGCAGTTTGGCATCGTAGCAAAGGCAAAAGATGGCGATATGCTAGAGCTTAAAGCAAAAGATTTTAGCGTGACGGCAAAATTTAAACTAGACCATTCGCTAAAAGGCACAGTTGCGATATTTGGCGCAAAAGATTTTGATGGATACGCATTTAAGCAAGTAGTAGTTAATAAATGAAAATAAGCATAAATGATCAAATTTTAGAAGCAGATGAAGGCGAGAGCATCCTAAGTATCGCAAGAGCAAATGGAATTTATATCCCAGCTCTTTGCTATCTTAGCGGCTGCTCACCAACTCTTGCTTGTAGGCTTTGCATGGCCGAGGCAAATGGCAAAGTAGTTTATAGCTGCAATGCCAAAGCAAAAGAGGATATGCAAATTTATACAAACACGCCAGAAATCGCTGCCGAGCGAAATGCGATCATGCAGACTTACTGCGTAAATCATCCGATTCAATGTGGCGTTTGTGACAAAAGCGGCGAATGTGAACTACAAAATTTAACCACACATTTAAAAGTAAATGAACAAAAATTTGCCATCGTTGACACGCACAAACCACATAAAAAATGGGGGCTAATCAACTACGATCCAGCTCTTTGCATAGTCTGCGAAAGATGTGTCACTGTTTGTAAGGACAGGATAGGCGAGAGTGCACTAAAGACCGTACCAAGGGGCGTTGAAGTGCCAAAAGAACTAAAAGAGAGTATGCCAAAAGATGCCTACGCAGTTTTTAGCAAGATGCAAAAAAGCTTAATAGGCCCAAGCGTGGGCGAGAGTTTAGACTGCTCATTTTGTGGCGAGTGTATCAGTGTTTGCCCTACTGGAGCACTTATTAGTTCGCATTTTCAATATAGCACAAATATCTGGGAGCTAAACCCTGTCTCAGCTGCAAATCCGCATCAAAGCGACTGCGAGCTAATTTACTATGACATAAAAGAAAAGAGCACTAGCGACAGAAGTAAGCAAATTTACCGCGTCAGCAATGACTTTACATTTGGCGAGATAAGTGGAGCAGCTAGGTTTGGTTATGACTTTCACAACGAGCTTGCCTGTAAAAATGAAGAAAAATTTGAAGAGATTGTTTTAAATATTAAAAATGGCGCGATCAAAAATATAAAATTTAATAGCTTTATCACGAACGAAGAGGCCCTTATTTTAGAGCGTTTAAGAGAGAAATTTGATCTAAATTTAATAAACAATGAGGCGCTAAATTATCAAAAATTTTTAAATAAATTTAGCGAATTTAGTGGGCTTAGCTCATATAACGCAGACTATGAAGATATTAAAAATAGCGATTTTATCATCAGTGCTGGCAGTTTCTTAAGACACGAAAGCCCAGTGACAAGCTTTAAGTTAAATAATGCTTTAAAAATGAATAAAGCAGCTGGAATTTACTTTCATCACATAACCGATGAGGTCGTTAAAAAATATTCTAAAAATTTTATCTATGTAGCGCATGAAGCTGGAAAATTAGAGCAAATTGTACTTTTTATACTTAAAAACTGGGGTGAAAATTTACCTAGCGCACTTACATCAAAACTTGAAAATTTTGATGAAAATTTTGACTTAGATGTACCGGCTTTAAGTGATGGCAAAAGCAAATTTACGCTCATTTTAGGAAGCGATTTTTACACGGATGAAAATGCGAATTTACTAGCCGCACTTACTGGAGTGATCGCAAGAGCTACGCCGTTTCGTGTGATGCTAATACCACCACGCACAAACTCACTTGGCGTTGCTAAAATTTGCACTCTTGCAAGCGAGAAAAAGCCTGGCAAGACGCTTGGCTATAACGAAAATGGCAATTATAAATTTAGCATTTTTGAAGGTGACATCGATGCTAGCGCGCTAAATCAGCAAGAAGGCACATTTACAAGCATAAATAACGCCTTAGTGCCAACAAATGTAGCGATACCGCACAAAGGTTATTTTCTAAACGATATTGCAAATGCACTTGGACTAATGGCTAAAAATACGATTGATTACACGCCAAATTTACCAAAAGAAAAGGGTTATAAAGGCATTAAATTTGATGATTTAGAAAATTTTTACGCAAACGACGGCACAAGCCACATAGGTTATAAACTAGAAATTTCAAATTTCACGCCAAAAGAGGACATAGAGTCACTTTTTAAAGAAAAAAATGAGCCAAATTTAAAAGATGGCGAAGCTCTAGTTAGCCTTGCAAATCCTATAAATTTGCCATCATTTTTTGCAAACTATGCCACGCAAACAGCCAAAAGAGCGAAGCTTTATGCAAGTAGCGAATTTATGGCTAAATTTGAAATTTCACAAAATGAAGCAATTATTTTAGAAAAAGATGGGCACAAGCTTGCCATTTGCGTGGAGCTTGATAGCGAGCTTGGCGGAGTCGCTGCATATTTAGGTAATTATGACGATAAGCTTGATGTGGGGGTTATATTTAATGGCAAAAGCTACGCCGTAGTTAAAATTATAAAGGCAAAAGATGAGTGAAACACTATTTTTTGTGCTAAGCACTATCGTTAAAGCTGTGGTCATCTTAGCCGTCATGGCAAGCCTTGCAGGGCTTGCGACTTATGCTGAGAGAAAGGTATTAGCCTACATGCAGCGCCGCGTTGGGCCTGATATGGTAGGGCCAGCTGGAATTTTACAGATAGTAGCTGACATGATAAAACTCTTTACAAAAGAGGACATCGTACCAGCAAATACGAATAAATTTATCTTTTTAATAGCTCCACTAATATCAGCCATTGCCGCCTTTGCAGCGCTTGCACCTGTGCCGTTTTTGCCTGAGTTTGAAATTTTTGGACATACATTACGTCCGATTCTCTCAGATATAAATGTTGGTATTTTATACATCGCTGGTGTTGCTTCAGTTTGCGTCTTTTCTCCACTTGCAGCAGGTCTTGCAAGCTATAATAAATTTGCATTAATTAGTGCAGCTCGCGCAGTAGTCTCACTTCTTAGTTTCGAAATAGTCGCTGGCATGGCTCTTTTAAGCGTCGTAATGGTCACTAGCTCACTCTCACTTGTGGATATAAACAACTATCAAAAAGGAATTTTTGGCTGGCTTATATTTAAGCAGCCACTTGCCTTTTTGCTATTTTTAATAGCAAGCTTTGTGGAGTGCAATAGAACGCCATTTTGCTTAACAGAAAATGAAACAGAGATAGTGGCAGGCTATGGCACCGAGTATAGCGGCATGAGATGGGCGATGTTTTTCATCGGCGAGTACACAAATATGATCGCTGCTAGCATCATCATTACGATTTTATTTTTAGGTGGATTTAACGAATTTTTATTTATCCCAGGTGCTTTGATGATCATCTTAAAATCAAGCATTGTCTTTTTCTTTTTTCTTTGGGTAAGGGCTTCATGGGCACATTTAAGAGTTGATCAGTTAAGTGCATTTTGCTGGAAAATTTTGCTTCCTCTTGGAATTTTAAATATCGTAGTCACTGGCTTTATGCTACTAATCTAAGGCGAAAAATGAGTGAGAAAAAATATATTTTAATAGATGAAAAGTTAAAGCCAAAGAGCACGTTTGATAAATTTAAACACTTCATCGCTGTTACATTTAAGCCTGATCTTTTGATCGGACTAAAAGTCACGATAAAGCAGATGCTCTTTAGCAAGTCACATACTTTAAAATACCCTATGCAAAAGATGGAGCTAAACGCTAGATATAGGGGCATTCACAAGCTTTTGAAATTTGTTGAAAGTGAAAATGAACGTTGCATTGGATGCGGGTTATGTGAGAAAATTTGCGTTAGCAACTGCATTTCGATGAAGACTTCACTTGGCGAAGATGGGCGCAAAAAGGTCGCAAGCTACTCGATAAATTTAAGTAGATGCGTGTATTGTGGATTTTGTGCTGATGTTTGCCCTGAGCTTGCGATAGTTTGCGGACAAGAGTACGAAGTCGCAAGTGAGAGCAGAATTATATTTGGCACAAAAGATGAGTTTTTGACAAAGGATAAATTTTTAAAAGATCAAAGTGAGTTTGAAGGATACGGAGCGCTTCCTAAAAATGCTGATAGCTTAATCAAAAAGACACCAAATGCATTTATAAGCGAAAATGAAAATGAGACAAACAGTGATGAGTAGTATAAATTTTAAAAGGGCAAAAGATGTATGAGAGCTTTGCATTTTATCTTTTTAGCGCCTTGGTTTTAGTTAGCTTTTCTTTTAGCGTATTTTGTAAAAACGCACTAAATGCAGTCTCTGCGCTAGCTACTGGCATGGTCTTTATCTCGGCTATATTTTTCTTACTTGGAGCGGAATTTCTAGGCGTAGTGCAGATAATAGTCTACACAGGTGCTGTGGTCGTTTTATATGCATTTGCGATGATGTTTTTTGATAGCAGTAAAGAGTATGAGCCAAAAAGTAACAAAAAAGCAAAGATCACCATCTATATTTTAAGTAGCTTTATAGCGCTTCTTTTGATATTTATATTTTTAGCTCCTATTTATGGTGCAAAATTTGATGGATTAAGTCCCATTTCTAGCGAGCTTGGCAATATCGAGGCTATTGGAATTTTTCTTTTTAGCAAGTATTTAATCGCTTTTGAGATGTGTGCTGTAATGCTTCTTGTAGCAATGGTTGCTGGCATTATCTTAATACATAAAGACCTAAACACTCAAAATACGCTAGAGGAGATGCTATGATAGGGCTTACCCACTACCTCATCCTTGCAAGTCTGGTCTTTGTCTTAGGGCTAATTGGCATAATGCGAAGAAGAAATTTGATCATGCTATTTTTCTCAAGTGAAATTTTACTAAACTCGGCAAATATCGCACTCGCGGCTATCTCAAAATACCACTTTGATCTAACTGGACAAATAGTTGCATTTTTTATAGTTGCCATCGCGGCTAGTGAGGTTGCTGTGGGGCTTGGCCTGCTCGTGCTTTGGTATAAAAAGACTGGCAGCATTAGCCTAGAATCGATGACAAATATGAAAGGCTAAGGGATGATTTTATTTTGTATTTCGCTATTTTTTCCACTTCTTAGCTTTATCGTTTCTGGACTTTTTTCACATAGCAGTAAAAATTTACTAATTGGTGTTTTTTGCTCACTTCTCATGATTATTAGCACAACCGCTTCGCTTATGCTAGCAGCCAGTCTTGGCATAGATGAGCCTCTAAATTTATCACTAAAAGAGTTTATAAATTTTGGCGGTTTGGATTTAAATTTTGGCTTCTACCTCGACGCCATTAGCCTTGTTATGCTTAGCACCGTTGGCGTGGTCGCAAGCATCGTGCATATCTACTCGGTTGGCTATATGAAAGACGATGCGAGCTTTAACCGCTTTTTTAGTTATCTTGGGCTCTTTGTCTTTTGCATGAACGTCCTTGTATCAAGCGATAATTTCATAGGACTTTTCATCGGCTGGGAGGGTGTTGGACTTTGCTCGTGGCTACTCATTGGCTTTTGGTATAAAAGAGCTAGTGCAAATATCGCTGCAAACGAAGCCTTTATAATGAATAGAGTCGCTGACCTTGCGATGCTTGTTGGCATTTTTTATATATTTTATAGCTTTGGCTCACTTAAATTTAGTGAAGTCTTTAACGCCAGAAGCGACTTTAGTGGGCTAAATTTAGGCATCATCGCCACACTTCTTTTCATAGGCGCCATGGGCAAAAGTGCGCAGTTTCCGTTTCACACTTGGCTTGCAAATGCCATGGAGGGGCCAACTCCGGTCTCTGCACTCATTCATGCTGCGACCATGGTAACAGCTGGCGTTTATCTAGTCATACGAGCAAATTTTATCTTTACAAACGCACCTGAAGTCTCGCACTTTATCGCTTACCTTGGCACATTTGTAGCGATATTTGCAGCTAGCATTGCGCTTGTGCATAATGACCTTAAAAAGATCATCGCCTACTCGACGCTTTCGCAGCTTGGATATATGTTTGTAGCAGCTGGACTTGGGGCATACAAGATCGCACTTTTTCACCTTGTCACGCACGCATTTTTCAAGTCATTGCTATTTTTGTGCGCTGGCAACGTTATGCACGCGATGAATGATGAGCTAAATATCAAAAAAATGGGCGGACTTTATAAATTTATGAAGCCAACCGCATTTCTTTCTATCATCGCAAGCTGCGCGCTGGCTGGATTTTATCCATTTGCTGGCTTTTTCTCAAAGGATAAAATTTTAGAGGTTGCTTTTAGTGAGAATAAATTTTTATGGATCATTTTGCTCTTTGGTGCGGTACTTACGGCATTTTATAGCTTTAGGCTCGTTATGCTCGTCTTTTTTACAAAGCCAAAGAGCGAGAAACACGTGCATGAAGCTAAAAACTACATGCTAGCTGGCATGGGCGTACTTGGAATTCTCTCAGTCATAAGTGGCTTTTTTTGGAGCAATTTTAGTGAGTTTTTAGAAAAAAGCTTAAAAGATTTTTTACTAAATTTATCTCATGGCAGTGAAATTTTCTTGCTCGTTTTAACACTTAGCCTAGTGCTAGCAAGTGCTGGCTTTGCTGTGTTTGCCTATAAAAAAGAAATTTTTAAAGAGAGTGTTTGCGAGAGTAGAATTTACAAAATTTTGCAAAATGCCTACTTTATCCCAAAATTTTATGAGAAATTTTTCATAAATGGCTACACGTTAGTTTCACAAATTTGTAAAAAGATTGATGAGATGATAATCGATCGCAGTGTCGATCTAGTCGCAACAGCGCTAAATAAATTTGCATTTTTAGCAAACAAAATGCAAAGTGGCGACTTAAGCATCATGCTTAGATTTATGGTTGCAGGATTTGCCTTGCTTTTAAGCTTTATATTTTTATTAAACGGAGCCAAATAATGCTAAGTGTAATCATATTTTTCCCTGCAATAAGCGCAATGCTAGGCTTCTTGATAGAAAATAAAAGTATAAAATTTTACGGAGCAAGCATCGCTCTCATAGAGCTTTTGCTAGCCATTTTTATCTGCATAAATGTCGATTTTCATGGTTATGGCTTTGTTTTAACGCATCAAGTCTCGCTCATACCAAGCCTAAATATCAGCTATTTTGTCGGCATCGATACCATTTCGCTTGTGCTTATAGTCCTTAGCGCATTTATGAGCTTCATCTCTATCGCCGCACTTAGCGATGATGGAAATTTAAAGCACCTAATTATTAGCGTGCTCTTTTTAGAGAGCACGATGATGGGCGTATTTAGCGCACTTGATATGATCTTGTTTTACAGCTTTTGGGAGCTTAGCCTCATACCGCTACTTTACATCATCGGTGCATTTGGCAGTAAAAATAGAATTTATGCTGCGATTAAATTTTTCATCTATACATTTTTGGGCTCTGTCTTTATGCTAGTGGCGATTATCTTTATCGGCTATCTGTGCTATCAAAAAAGCGGCGTCTTTAGCTTTAATCTGCTTGATTGGTATAAGCTTGGCATTGGAGAAAATGCTCAAATTTGGCTATTTTTAGCGTTTTTCTTCGCCTTTGGTGTGAAAACTCCATTATTTCCATTTCACACGTGGCTGCCTTACGCACACGGACAGGCTCCGACTATCGGCTCGGTGCTGCTTGCTAGCGTGCTTTTAAAGATGGGCACTTACGGCTTTGTGAGATTTTCACTCCCACTTTTTCCAGATGCGAGCCTACTTTTAAGCGGCTTTGTCTGCATTATAGCCATCATCATGATCATCTACGCAGCCCTCGTTGCCTACGCACAAAGCGATATGAAACAAGTGATCGCTTATAGCTCCATTTCACACATGGGTGTCATCATGCTTGGCATATTTTCACTAAATTTAATAGGCCTTGGTGGCTCGATATTTTTGATGATAAGCCACGGCATCGTAAGTGGCGCGCTATTTTTGTTAGTTGGTGTCATCTACGAGAGGGCTCACACAAAAGAAATTTGCGAATTTGGCGGCCTTGCTAAGGTTATGCCAAAGTATGCACTCATATTTTTTATAGCAACGCTTGCTAGCATTGGTTTGCCGCTAACCATTGGCTTTGTGGGCGAGTTTTTGAGCCTACTTGGCGTCTTTAAGCAAAACAAACTCTTTGCTCTACTTGGAGGCTTTAGTATCATCGTGGGCGCTGTTTATATGCTGGTGCTTTATAAAAGGGTATTTTTTGGCGAGTGCAAGGAGAAAAATTTAAGCCTAAAGGATCTAAATTTCAAAGAGCTAGTCGCTCTTGTGCCGCTTTGCTTGCTCATAATCATTCTTGGTATCGCCCCAAATTTAATCCTAAAACCACTTGAGCCAAGTGTGCAAAATATCATAAGCAAAATGCAAACTAGAGCGGTAGATAGCGACACAAAGGATAAAATTTTATCTTTAAATGGCGGGAGTAAACTATGAACGAAATAGCCTTTTTAGACCTTAAAGAGATTTCTTTATCTTCGGTTGCTCCGATGCTTAGCATGATAATCTTTGCGCTTTTTATCTTAATCGTTGGCACCATAAAAAAAGATCTTTCAAGAAATTTCTACTGCGTATTTTGTATCATCGCAATATTTGTAAATTTGGGCCTAATACTTGATTTTAACGGTCTTAGCCTTAGCTTTTGGGATATGCTTTTAGTGGACGGGGTTTCTATCATCTCACAAGTCATCATCCTAATCGCCTCAGCACTTTTTATCCCGCTCGCACTTAGCACAAAAGAGTATTTTGAGTACAAAATTTATGAATATTACGCGCTATTTTTATTTATGATAGCTGGATTTTTGTTTATGGTGAGTTCAAATAACCTACTCATCATCTTTTTAGGCCTTGAGATCAGCTCACTTTGCCTCTATACGCTAATAGCTCTTCATAACAAGGCAAAAAGCGTCGAAGCTGCCATTAAATACTTTGCTATGGGCTCGCTCTCGGCTGGCTTTTTTGCAATGGCAATAGCGATGTTTTATCTAGCGACAAACTCAATAGACATCACCCGTATCGGTATTGTGATAAAAGATCTTAGTCTAAATCAAAATTTGATCATTTTATTAGGCTGTGTTTTCATTGCCTCTGCCATTGGTTTTAAGCTCTCACTCATACCATTTCACACATGGATACCAGACGTTTATGAGGGTTCAAATGCCCCGCTAGCAGGCTATATGTCGATCGTGCCAAAGGTGGCAGCTTTTATCGTCGCGTTAAGAATTTTTACGATGCTTGAGGGCTCACAAATTTCATGGATAAAAGATATGCTCTACATCATCGCCGTACTTACGATGAGCCTTGCAAACATCATGGCGCTAGTGCAAAAAGACGTAAAAAGGATGCTTGCTTTTAGCTCCATAGCTCACGCTGGTGTCGTACTCTGTGCGCTTGTGGCAAATTCTCATGAGGCAAATGTCGCCTTATTTTTTTACTGGGTTATGTTTTTGTTTGCAAATTTGGGCGCATTTTCTATGCTTTGGGTGGCAAGATGTGACGACGTCGTCTGCTGGGACAAGCGCTTCAAGCATCCATTTGAGAAATTTTCAGGGCTTATAAAAATTTTACCAAGCTACGCTGTGATAATGGGAATTTTCATGATCGCCCTTGCTGGCATACCGCCTTTTAGCGTATTTTGGGGCAAGATGGTGCTTATTTCATCGCTTATCAAGTCTGGTTATATCGTACTTAGCGTTATAATCATGATAAATTCTGCCATTGCGATTTATTACTATTTAAAGCTAATCGTCTTTATGTTTCTAAAAGAGCCAATCGTAAAAGATAAAAATCTCTACACCGCAAATATCTCGATGGCATTAAAAGTAATTGTTGGCATTGCAGTAGCTGGAACGGCCTTTTCATTTTTATTTTCTGGAGCGATTTTGGAATTTATTGAGCATTTTGTCTTTGCTTCAGGATTTTAGAAAATTTAACTATAATTGCGGCATGAAAAAGCTCTTAATTATTTTATTTTTTCCGCTTTATCTAACCGCTTTTAATCTTAGCCTAAATAGCGGCGCAAATGGTGATAAACCTTATAGCGTTCTTCAGCTAAGCGATGAGCAAGAATTTGAATGCGTGGAGCAAATTTTAGCTTACGACACCAAACGCTATGTATGCATGCTAGATGATGAAATTTTGCCAAAAATTGAAGATACGACACTGCCATTAATGGATATAAAATATAAAAAGCAAGATGGCAAACTTTTTATCGTCATAATGCCAAAAGCACCGTCAAAACTGCTAAATATAAAAACTGAGCTTTATAGTAGTCAAAACGTGCAAGATAGCCCAAAAACAACCATTTCAAAACACTTTAGCATAATCATAGATACTTCGCTCAGTGAAAATAGCAAGAGAAAGTCTGGGCTAAATTTTAAACCCGATTTTAAAGATATGCTAAATCCTAGTATCGGAGCGCTTGATCTTAACAAAGCCCCTATTGCTGGGCTTGATAGTAATGACATTGATATATACATAAGCATAAAAAGAGCTTATGAAAAGGGTGCTTATGAAAATGTAGTAAAAGATACTCAAACAGCGATAGAAAGGCATCCAAATAGCCTTTTTTCAAGCGAATTTTTACTATTTCGCCTAAGAGCTCTTGATAAAATTTTTGAGTCAAAAAATGAGTTTGAAGAGATCGAACCAAAAGATATCGTAAGCGAAGGTAGGGCTTGGATCAGAAAATTTCCATCTGATGAAAACTATCCAGAGGTGCTCTACCTAATCGCTAGAGCCTACCTAAAAGATAGCATTGCAAGTGATGCAAAATATATGCTTGATATCTTAAACGAAGAGCATGCAAACTCAAAATTTACAAAACTTGCAGCGCTTGATTACGCTGATTATCTCTACAAGATAGGCAGACAAAAAGAGGCGCTAAAAGACTATGAAAAAGTGCTTTACTCCACAAACGACATCGACCTTGCAAGTAGAGCAGCACTAAGCCTAGCTGATGCAAATATTGATAAAGAAAAATTTGATGAAGCAAAGAAATTTATACTAAAAATCGCAAATGCGAATGAAAAATTTTTTATGAATAACCCAGCAAAGTCGATGAATCTTGCAACTACATTTGCAAGTAAAGATATGCCTGATGTGGCTGCTAAAATTTATGAAATCTTGATAAATAATAGCGATAGAACGAAAGATTTTTATGAAGTTGCTTTAAAAAATTTAGCACTAAATCTAGCCAAAACAAAAGATGAGAAAAAAGCATATGAATACTTAAATAGATATGAGACAGAGTTTAAATATGGTGATTATATCGATGAGGTGACTAAAGCAAAAGATGGATTATTCTTTGAAGAAGAGGATAAAAATGCAACTGCACTTCATGCAAGATATAAAGAGCTAATTGAAAAATATGCTGGAACAAATATTAGCCAAAAGGCTCTAATAAGCGAGCTTGAGCTGGATATTAAAGAGCGTAAATTCTCCGATGCACTATCTTACAAAACCATGGCAAAAGATGGAAATTTAAGTAAGGCAATGGAGCTGATAAATGAGGCTGCGCTAGAGCTTACAAAAGAGTATTTTATAAAAGATGATTGCACGGCTGTTATAAATTTACTTGAAAACTACGATATAAATAAAATCTCATTACCGCAATTTAAGCTCTTTAACTGCTATTACAGAACGGCCCGCTACAACGATGCACTTGAGCTCGCAAAAGCTCATGCAAAAGATGAAAATTTAGAAGATAGAGTTGAGTGGCTGGTAAATTTGAGCAAAATTTTATATAAAAATAAAGACTACGAGCATGCGATCATTGCCGCAAATGATGCGCTTTCACTTGGCTCATCAGTCGAATATTCAGATCCAACACCATCTCTTTTTGACAGGTTTTACTCATTGCTTGCGTTAAAACGCTTTACGGAGGCGATCTCAACCATTAGTGCTATTGAGCGGCTAAGAGGCCAAGACTTTAAGATTATCGAAGCATATACAGCCATAAGTGACTATGCGATGAAAAGTAATGACTACGCCATAGCTACAACGTATGCTAAAAAAGCTCTTGAGCTACAAACAAAAGCCAAGATAAATACATTTTCGCCAAAGATAAATTTTAACTACTCAGAAGCTTCACTAAAGACAGATAACCTAGATGAGGCGCTTGACGAGGCAAAATTTATACTAAATATGAAACTTGGACCAGAAGACCACTTACACGCTTTAAATTTGATAAGCGAAATTTATATAAGACAAAAGCAGTTTAAGTTGGCTAGGCCTTATTTAAATGAGTGCTCTGACTCAAATTTTGTAAGTCCGTATAAAGATGCTTGCAAAGCCAAGCTTGATATGATAGGCAAAAACTAAATAAAAAGAAATAGCTTGTTTGCTAGTTTTATATTTGAGCTTAAATTTTAACCTTTATTTTTGCTATTTAAGTTGAGCTTTCTTTATAATTGCGTCTTTAATATTTTTACATTGCCACCAAATGCTCTTTATATTATAAAAGAGCTATATTTTATCGTAAGCTTTAATATATTTTTACGCATGGATCCTGGCTGGTATGATCTTAAAAATTTTAAGCACCTTTCTCACAAACAAGAGAATTGGCCATTTTATTACCAAATATAGCTGTTTTATGTTTTATAAGCTTAAAAATTAAAAATGCTTATAAGTTTTTTGTCCAATAGATCAAAGCAAAAAACTTGTAACGCTATGTAATCACGTTTCTATGATGTAACTTTTATTATATTTATAAAGATTTTTAGCTTAATTGTAAGTTAGCTTCTAAAATTTATCACTTGCTACACGCTAATTAAACAACATTATAAAAATTGATTTTTATATTTTTAGTAGCAATTCGCTAAGTAAATAAGTATACATTTTAAGAAATTTTCTATAAAAATTTCTGTGTAGCAAATTAAAAAGAAAAAAGGATTAGAAAAAATGGTGACCCATACGAGACTCGAACTCGTGTTACCAACGTGAGAGGCTGGTGTCCTAACCGCTAGACGAATGGGCCAAAATGGATGGTGCCCCGTGTAGGCCTCGAACCTACGACCCCATCATTAAGAGTGATATGCTCTACCAACTGAGCTAACGAGGCAAGATTAAATAATAATAAATCTTAAAGTATTATCTTAGAACTTATAATCTTAAAATTTAATTTGACACTCAATAATGGGTGCTTTATTAGACACGACCTTAACCTAAGGTTTAATGGATGGCGCAGCGGACGGGGCTCGAACCCGCGACCTCCGCCGTGACAGGGCGGCATTCTAACCAACTGAAC